>NZ_JBITGN010000002.1:0-20448 GCF_044457245.1 Nocardia sp. NPDC050630 | reverse complement strand
GTCGCCGGTGTTGTCCATCCTGACAGTGAGACCGTGAGTGCCGGTGGCCCGGCGGCCGACGCTAGGGATGTCGGCGGCGCTGCTCATGCTCATAGCGAGACCGCGGGCATTGATGACCAGGCCATCAGCGCTGACAGTGCGGGTGTGGACGCTGATGGCGGGGATGGCGGTGCTGCCGTTGTTCGTGACCGATCGGGAGGTGTCGACGGGGCGGCTGCGGACGATGACGGTGGGCATGCCGACAGTCACGGCGGGGCCACTGGTACGCATGGTGACTCTGGTGACGCTGCGGGTGGTGGGCCTGGGGCTGCGGCGCGGCCGGAGTTCGGGTCATCGCTGCAGGGGTGAGTGCGGACGACGTAGCTGCGGATCCGTTCGGAACGGCGGGGCTGCGGGCGGGGGTTCTCGCGGCTTGGCGTGATTCGCCTACGCGGTTGCGCGAGGATGCGGCGACGGAGTCGGATCTGGTGCGCGCGGGGTATCGGGATCGGCTGCTGACCGAATTGGCCCAGAACGCCGCGGATGCGGCGGCCAAGGCGGGTGCGGCAGGCCGAGTGGTGGTGCGCATTGTCGAGGGCGACGTACACATCTCGAATACCGGTGCACCGCTCGATCTAGCGGGCGTACACGCGCTGACGGCGCTGCGCGCCTCCGGCAAGGCGGATCCGACCGCAAGCGTCGGTCGCTTCGGCGTCGGCTTCACCGCCGTCCGGACGGTAAGCGACGAGATCGAGGTCCGGTCGACCACCGGCTCCTTACGGTTCTCCCGTGACCTCACCTGGGAAGCCCTGCGCGACAACGCGATCACCGTCCCCGGCCCTGCCGAAACGTTCACCCCGCCCGTCCTGCGCCTGGCCTGGCCGATCGAGGCCGCCCCGCCAGCAGCCGCAGACACCGAGATCGTCCTGCGCCTGCGCTCCGACATCGATCCCGAATCCCTGCTCGCCGCAATGCGCGCCGAAGCCGTCGACCTCCTTCTGGAACTGCCAGCCCTACAGAGCATCCGAATCGGCGACGCCGAATTCACCAGAACCGAAGCGGATTTGAGCGCTCGCCGATCCGCGGGGCTAGGGCTCCGGGAACTGCGTATCGATGGCCCCGGATCGGAACGACGGGTTTGGTGGGAGTACCGAACCGCCCGGGCGCGCTGGTTGCTGCCGCTGCGGGATGGCAGGCCGGCGTCCGCGGCACATGATGTGTTGCGCGCCCCCACGCGATCCGACGAGGAGCTGTCGCTACCGGCGCTGCTGATCGCCGACATTCCGATGCAGCCGGACCGGCGTCGCGTTCTCCCCGGTGCCCGCATTGCCGAATTCGCTGAGGGCTACGCCGATTTCGCCCGCGCACTTCCGTCGCAGGACCGCCTCGTCCTGGTTCCCACCCCGGGCTTCGCCCGCAGCGAGGTCGATGGCATGCTGCGCGAGGCGCTGATCCGCGAACTGCAGACCCATCCCTGGCTTCCGGTTGTAGCCGCTCGTCCGAAAACCTCCGGTGAAATGCCGGAGCATTCGGGTATGGGATCGGCCGACTCGACTGTGGACGAATCTTTTTCAAGGCCTGAAGCAGCCGGCAGCAACGCCGATCGTCGTGGCGTGCAGGCCGACGTGTCGGACACCGAGGACTGGACCGCCGCGGGCCTGCCCGGTGACGCGCGCTCTGCCGCGCTCCAGCCATTGAATGACGCAACGGCGGTGCCTACCCGAGCGAGCGTATTCACCGGTCTGAGTTGGGAACTGGCCGACCTGCTCGACGACATCGTCGGGCCGCTGGTGGTGCCCGAATTATCGGGGCGTGCGCACAGCGAGGCCTTGGGTGTGCTGGATGTGCACAGACTGGGACTGGCTCGGCTGGCCGAACTTTCGGGTTCGCTCGAGCGGTCCCCGAAGTGGTGGCGGTCGCTGTATGCGGCGTTGGAGCCATATGTGGTCGATCCACTGGCCGCCGAGGAGCTCGGCGCGCTCGCGGTACCGCTGGCCGACGGCCGACTTGTAACCGGTCCACGCACAGCGATTTTGGATGACCAGCTCGATGTCGCCATACCGGTGCACTGGGCGCGTTTGGTGCATCCCGAGGCAGTTCATCCCCTCCTCGCGCGACTCGGCGCACGTTCGGCCGCGGCCGAGGATCTGTTGAGCGATCCCGGATTGCGCGCGGAACTCGAGGATCAGCAGGGTGATCCCGATACCACCGACGCTGTGCTGCGTCTCGCCGCTCAGGCCGATCCGTCCGCATTACCGTCCTGGCTCGGCCTGCTCGAATTACCCGACACGACCGGAGAATTGCTCCCCGCCGACGAATTGCTGCTCCCCGACGCACCGCTGAGCGCATTGCTGGTCCCGGATTCACCCTTCGGCACCGTCGCAACGGATCTGGTGGACCGCTACGGTGCCGAGGCGCTGCGTGCGGTAGGCGTCGGCTGGGATTTCAGCGTTGTCGTCGAATCCGATCCGACCGGCCCCGATCACCACTTGGACGACGAGGAACTCTGGTGGTCGGGCCTGCCCGAAGACCCACCGGAACTGGCCGCCGTCCGCGACCTCGACCTCGTCGACGAGCCGTCTTGGCCGGCGGCCTTGCGGCAGTTGGCATCCAGTCCGCGCACCCGCGAATTGCTCACCGATCCCGAGGGATACACGGCCTGGTGGCTCCGCAGACACGCCCGCGTCAACGGCACACCCCTCGGCCTGCTCCGCCACCCCACCGACACCGAATTCGCCGATCTACTCCCCGAATTCGAGTATTCCGATCCGGATTCGTTACGCGCGGTCCTGGCGAACCCGAATGCCATCACTCAGGAACTGGCTGCCGCACTACTGGCCGCCCTCGCCGACCCGTCGAAAACCCCAACACCCGAGGTGGTTTCCCGAACCCACGCCCGCCTCGCCGCCGCCGTGGATCATCTCGACCTGACCGAACTAGAACTCCCCGAGCGCGTGCGGGCGCTGTCTTCAGCGGTCGTCGACCCCAATGAGGCGTGGGTACTCGACCAGCCGTGGTTCGGACTCGCCGTTCCCGCGGATCACCTGGTAGCAGGCGATACCGCCACCGCCCCAGCCTTGGCGACCTTACTCGATCTGCCCATGGTCTCCGAGGTGATCACCGCCGAGGTGACAACCCAGGGCCGCCACACCACCTGGTCCGCCGAACCACTGGGAATCATTCTCCGTCAACTGTTCACAATCCCCACCGACGGCGACCTAGTCCTCCACGACACCCTCCGAATCCGCCTACGCGGCGCCCTCGAAGCCACCATCGCCGTCCCCTGGTGGCGTCAAGGCACCACTACCCACATCCAAACCCCCCACTCTCCAGCCCGACTGGACGAATGATCACGTGGAAACCATGGCGGCACAACGCGAAACCCCCGCCACTTGGTCTCCCGCAAGCGGGGCTGGGGGCTACGTGGCGTAGTTGGCGAGCATCTCGCTCAGGAGGTCGAGTTGGCCGCGGACGCTTTCGCTGTCGTTGTCGACCAACCAGCGCAATACGACGCCATCGATCACATTCAAGGTGAAGCGGCTCAGCGTTGGCACCGGCACGGACCATTGGCAACCGGTGGCATCGCGGGCGTGGTCGAGGATGTCGGCGACGGTGGTGTCGTTGAATGCGTACTGTTCGCGCGCGATCGCGAGTTTCGCGGGAGTCGATTCTCCTTCGCGTAGCGCATATGTCGTGGTTTCGTAGGTGAGTAGTTGTCGTTCCGGTGTGGCTTCAATGTTGAGCCACATCAGTTCGAGTCCGGCGCGCACCAATTTTTGAAGCGCTTCTTTTCCACTTCCGACGTCTTGCCAAACTGTTTCGTTGGCGTCGACGGAATCGCGTAATTCCATCGACAACGCCTTGACCAGCTCGGTCATCAGCGCGTCCTTGTTTTCGAAACAGTAATGCACCACACCGAGCGAAACACCGGCTGCCTGAGCGACATCGCGCGTGGTCACGCCCGCGACGCCCTTTTTCTCGGCAAGGCCGATGGCTGCCTCGATAAGGTGGGCCCGTCGTTCTTCGACGCTCAATCGGGAGGACACCCAAGCGAGTTAAGTCCGCAACACCGCCACAGTCAATTCGCAGGGCCGAAAATCTCGACTGGACGATTGTCCAGTTGTGTGGTTCGCTTCAGCATGGGATCGAAGGGAGACGCGTATGCCGGTGTCACGCAGAACGGTGCTGGCCCGAACCGCGGCGGGTTCGGCCGCGTTGGCAGCGGCCACGGTGCCGGGTGTGACCACGGCGCTCGGCGCACCGGCCCCCGAATCAGCTGGCTACCTAATCGGACTCGGTCTTTCCGATATCACCGGACCGGCCGCCGAATGCGGAATGATGGGCTATTCACAGTTCGACCAGCAGACGGCGGGCATCCATCTGCGCCCGCGTGCTCGCGCATTCATCATCGACAGTGGTGCGCGCCGAATCGTGTTCGCGGTAGCGGAGAACGGCATGATTTTCCAGTCCGTGCATCGCGGCGTCATGCTCGAACTCGCGGGCCGCTTCGGTGATCTGTACACCGAACAGAACGTCGTGCTCACCTCGACGCATTCGCATGCGACCTGTGGCGGCTCCAGCAACGATTACGCGTACAACCTGTCGATTCTGGGTTTTCAACAGCAGGTATACGACGCCGAGGTGAACGGCATTGTGGAGGCGATTGCGGCCGCGCATGCCGATCTCGGACCGGGCACGCTTTCGCTGGGTCGCGCCGAACTGCGCGACGCAAGTGTCAACCGATCGCGAGTTGCCTTCGAACGCAATCCGGAAGTGGATAAAGAGCACTTCCCGAATGCCATCGACCCGGCGGTCACCGCGCTGTCATTCGTCAGGGGTGGCAAACAAGTCGGAGCCATCACCTGGTTTGCCACGCACAACACCTCGATGACCAACCAGAATCGACTGATCAGCGCGGATAACAAGGGTTACGCCTCGTTCTCCTATGAACACACCGAGCACGGGGTTCGATATCTCGAGGGCCCTGCCGATTTCATCGCCGCATTCGCGCAGACCAACGCGGGCGATATGTCCCCGAATCTCAACCTGCGACCCGGGTCGGGCCCGACCGAGAACGAGTTCGACAACACCCGCATCATCGGCGAGCGCCAGTACCACGCATCGAAAACCGCATTGTCGAGCGCACGCTGCATCAGCGGTCCGGTCGATTCGATGCTCTGCTATATCGACCTGGCAGATACCGCCGTCGACGGCAGATTCACCCCCGACGGTCAACCGCGCCACACCGCGCCCGCCGCTGCGGGCGTTTCGCTCATCGCCGGCAGCGTCGAGGACGGTCCGGGCCTGCCCGGCATTCCGATTCCGGAGGGGGTGCGCAATCCGTTCATCGATGCGCTCGGTGATCCGCGGCAGCCCGCGCCGTCCTGGCTGGCGGATGCGCAGGCGCCCAAGGCGATCATCGTGCCGCTCGGGTTGTTGCCGCCGGTGCCATGGGTGCCGAATGTGGTGCCGATCCAGATCGTTCGGATCGGTGAGCTGTACTTGGCCTGCGGCGGTGCGGAATTCACCATTGTCGCCGGATTGCGCATCCGTCGGGCGGTTGCCACCGCGCTCGGTGTCCCGCTGGAGCAGGTGCTCATGCAGGGCTATGCGAACGCATACCACGAATACGTCACCACCCCTGAGGAATACGACTCCCAGCAGTACGAGGGCGGCTCAACCCTCTTCGGCCGCTATACATTGCCCGCTTATCAGCAGGAGTTCACCCGTCTGGCAACGGCTTTCGCCGTCCGTCAGCAGGTCCCACGCGGCCCTGCACCGCGCGACATATCGAACCTGCAGCCGAACTTCCAGCCTGCCCCCGGACCGGATGCCACACCATTGGGCCGAGGCTTCGGTGATGTCCTGGCCCAGCCCGCCGCCTCCTACGCGCCTGGCACCCAGGCGGGCGCCGAATTCATCTCCGCCCACCCGAAACACAACCCGCGCCGCAACGGCACCTTCCTGGAAGTGCAGCGTCGCAACGCATCCGGCGACTGGGTCCGCGTTGCCAACGAGGGCGAATGGGCCGTCCGGTTCTACTGGAGCAAGCGCGGACTTGCCGAATCCGTAGCCCGCTTCACCTGGGACATCCCCACGGACGCCGCCCCCGGCACCTACCGCATGCAACACTTCGCCGACAGCCTGAACCCCGACGGCACCCTGCACCCCTTCATCGGCACCACCAACGAGTTCGAAGTGCGCTGAGGGTCAAAGTCCGGTTTGTGCGCCTTTGTCGCCGCGGCGGGCGCCCCGGCGCTGGATCGCGAAGATCGTGTAGCCGAGCAGGCCGACGGCTAGCCCCATCAGACACATTGGGCGGGCCGATTCCCAGCGGTCACTGGTCCACACGACAATGGTCGCGATCAGCCAGAGGGTGCTGCCGACCGCGAGGACCGGCCGTGGATCGGTGAAGCGCGGCGGGATCTGCGGGACATTCTGGGTCACAGTCATAGGGTAGCTGCGGGAACAGGCGGTCACCTGCCAGCGTGTCCCGTATCGTTCTGCTCTGTGACAACGCCATCGGATGTTCGAGCTCTCGCTGGTGAGCTGTCGCTCGCGGTGGTGCGCTTGACGCGACATCTGCGGGGGCGGCGCGCCGACGCGCAGATTTCGCTGACGCAGCTCTCCGCACTCGCCACGCTGCACCGGGAAGGGGCGATGACGCCGGGCGCGTTGGCCGCCAAGGAGCGCGTACAGCCACCCTCGATGACGCGTGTGATCGCCTCGCTCACCGATCTGGAATTGGTGGAGCGCAAACCACATCCGACCGATGGCCGCCAGATCATCGTCTCGCTCTCGGATGCCGGGCGCGCACTGATCGCCGATGAGACCAGCGCCCGCGAAGCCTGGATGACCGAACAACTCTCCACCCTCACCGACGAGCAATTGGTCGTGCTGACCCGTGCCGTCGGCATCATGAAGCAACTCGTCGACGACTCGGAGTAACGCGCAAACGGCCCGTCGTGGATGCGCGGCCACGAAAGCCCTCGACGCCCCGGCTACGCCGAACTATCGGTGGCTCGTAAAGAAGTCGGCACCAGCCCACTGGCGACAACAACCGTCCGCCGCGCGGTGCGCCTGACTGTCGATGACCTCGCGCCGAATCGGACTTATGGTGAGGCTTTCGGCGCGGGCCGCTCCCGGATCCGCGCGTCAGCGGGGTGCGTACCCGCCGCGGGTGTACTGCGCGCCGAATGGTTGGTCGCTGTCTACGATTTCGCGGCCGAGGGGGAACAGGGAGACCGGGATGAGTTTGAGGTTCGCCCAGCCGAAGGGTATGCCGATGATCGAGACGAACAGCGGGATGCTGGTGAACAGGTGGCCCAGCGCCAGCCACCAACCGGCGACGATGAACCAGATGATGTTGCCTATCATCGAACCGACACCCGCGGAAGGCTTTTCGACCGTGGTGCGTCCGAACGGCCACAGCACATAGGTCGCGATCCGGAACGAGGCGATACCCCAGGGGATCGTGATGATCAGAATGCAGCAGATGATGCCCGCCAGGATGTAGCCGAGCGCCATCCAGAACCCGACGAATACGAGCCACAGGATATTGAGCACCAGCTGAATCGGCTTCATGAATCAAGCATGCCAGCCTACCTCGGATCCGACATCACTCCGGAGTACGAGGTGGACTCAGGGATATCCCCGATCGGCGGCGGCGCCGGGCATGGTGGTCCATGCGGCGAGAGCTCAATCCTTGCGCATCCAGGCCAGCATGATCCGCACCTCGCGCAGTCGCCAGCCCGCCGAGGTCCGCGCTGCCGTGCCAGCCAGTCGCAGGCCGCCGGTTTGGTGCGGCGGTTGGCTGTCACGGTAGTAGTACACGAGCGAGTTCGCCGAGGCCGCGGCCTGGTCGCCGTCGATATTCACCAGTAGATCGGTGGTCGTGTGCTGAGTGAGTTCGCCCTCGACCTGAGACTGCCGCATGAATTCGGCGACTTTATCGATGCCGCGGACTTGGATTCGTGGCGAGTGGACCGCCACATCGTCGGTGAAGACGGTGTCGACATCCTCATATCGCACGTCGTCGAGCAGGTGGGCGAAGCGGGTGAACAGGTCGGCGATCTCGATGCGGTCGGCGATCATCGTATCCGTGGACATTGCTCCTTCATTGGCCGTACCAACATTGGTTTCGCCAACTATACAGAGTTTTGTTGGTTGCACCAATGAAGACTGTGATGCCATCGCCGTGCTCTGCACGTCTTCTCGGTCAACCCCTAGACCCCTGCCGCTGCGCCCACCACGGTCGCAGCGGCAGAGGTGGATCACATGCCTGACCGTGCCCGTGCAGCCGTCGGCGCTCACCCGTTGCCAGTGCACGCCCTGTGGCCTGGCAAGGTGGACAGAGCCGACGGCTGCGCGCTCACGCCCACTGGTCTGCGTCCGACGGCTTCGGCGAAGTGGGTGCGGCTACCGCATCTTGGCAGCGCTTGGCGAGTCGAGCGGCGGCGATCAGGCTCAGAAGAACCAGCCGAGTACCGCATCTCGCTGCGCGCCGAATGCCTCGTCGAGGTCGCGTAATTGCCCGGCGTCCTTGGCTTGCAGACGGTTGGCGGCTGCGAAGACCCGTGCTGGGTATGCGCCGAGGTACATCGACGCCAAGACGTCGATGCCGAGTTCGAAGTCGGGTGGGCGCGTGGTCGTGGTGCATTCTGCGATGCCGTCGTGCACGGTGAGTGCGAAGGTGCCGCCCGCATTGCGGAACGGATCCTGCACTGCGAGAACGACATCGAGGTCGCGCAGGTACGAGCGAGCTGTCAATGCGGCCGGAACATCCATGAGCCGCAACCACAAATCGTCGAAGCGCGCCTTCGTGCGCACCAGTCGGTGATCGGTGAGCAGATACGGGAGTGGATCGTTATCGGTGATCGCCGCCTCGACGTGACTGCACAGCTCCAATCCGAATAGGGCTCGCCACAACGCGATTTGCGCTTCCGCGGTCACCGCGCGCATCTCCTCGACCACTGCGGTCTTGCCTTGTTCGCGGCGGTGATAGCGATAGAGCACATAACCGTCCGGGTGTAGGAAAGCGAAGAGTTCGGTACCGCCGTCGCGGAATGCGGGCGAGTCGGCGAGGTCCATTTGCCACCGTGCCTCGGGTCGTGCCTGCGCACCGGGAACCAAGCGCCGCCACCGGTCGTAGATTGCGCGCACCGCCTCGCCCGCATCTCCCATGGTGCTGAGCACCACCCCGCCCGGATCGGGTGCCGACGGCAGGAATTCGACGAACCGCCGATCGATCGAGATGGCGTTCTGCCGAATCGTCGGACCATATCCGAATCGCCCGTAGATGGCCCCCTGGCTGGCGGTGAAGATGGTCAACGGGAACCCGGCCGCCTCCGTGCGCCGATGCTGCTCGGTATAGATAGCCCGCAGAATCCCGCGCCGTCGGTGCGTCGGCGCAACCGCGACCCCGGCGATCCCGCAGGCCTCGGCCGTGCGCTCCCCGGGCACCGTCAGCGTCATCCGAGTGGACCTGGCATGTCCGACGACACGGCCGCCATCAATGGCGACGATTGCTTCCTCGGTCGGAAAGACCTGCGCGCGCAATTGCGCATACCCAGGTTCACTGCGCATCCCGAACGCGGTGTCGCCGAGCAATTGAATGTCCGCCACGTCGTCATCGGTGGCCGACCGAATGGTGATGCCGGGTATCAGCGTCATCCCTCGACGATCGCACGCCCCCATCCCCGCCCGCACTCGATTTCCACCCGCCGCAGGCGCTCGGCACACCTCGCATACGGACTCGCCCTGTAACTCGCCGATGCCCGACCAGAAGGTCTGTGTCAGGAAAGGACACCGGTGTTCGGGCTGTGGCAGGTGCTCGGCACACCTCGCATATGGACTCGGTACAGCTCGCGTACGGGCTTGCCGTGTTACTCGCCGATGCCCCGCGCGCGAGGGGCTGCGTCGGATAGGCCACCGGTGTTCGGAGAGGTGTCGGGGGACGGCAGGATGTAGCGGTGGCTGATGTGATCGATATCGACGATCCCGCTGACCCGCGCGTCGATGACTTTCGCGATCTGAAGTCGGCGGATCGGCGGCCGGATCTGCCGGGGCGCAAGGGGTTGGTGATCGCGGAGGGGGTGGTGGTCGTCCAGCGGATGTTGGATTCGCGGTTTCGGCCGAGTGCGTTGCTCGGGGTGGAGAAGCGGCGGGTGGAACTCGCGGAGGATCTGGCGCGGATCGATGTGCCGTACTACCGGGCGAGTGCCGAGGTGATGGCGGAGGTGGTCGGATTCCATCTCAATCGCGGGGTGCTCGCGGTGGCGCGCAGGCCCGCGGAGTTGAACGTGGACGACGTTATCGAGCGGGCCAGCACGGTCGCGGTGTTGGAGGGCGTGAACGATCACGAGAATCTCGGCTCGATGTTCCGGAATGCGGCGGGATTCGGCGTCGATGCGATTCTGTTCGGTCATCGGTGCGCCGATCCGCTGTATCGGCGTGCGGTGCGGGTGTCGATGGGACATGTGCTGCGGGTGCCGTTCGCGCAACTGCCGACATGGCCGGAGGGACTGGATGACTTGCGGAACAAGGGATTCCAGATCATCGCACTCACCCCGAACCCGGCCGCGGTGAATTTGGCCACCGCGATGACGGGGAAGCGGGTGGCGCTGCTGCTCGGTGCGGAGGGGCCCGGATTGACCGAGGAAGCCATGCGGGCCACCGATATTCGTGCTCGCATCCCGATGGCACCTGGCACCGATTCGCTCAATGTGGCGACCGCGGCCGCCATGGCGTTCTATGAGCGGGTGAGGACGTCATGAGGGGGATGCTGTCGTGAGCTACTTCTCGAACGGTGCGTACCGGCCCTCTCAGCCGGACCAGGATCCGACCCCGTGGGCCGCCGGACTCACCGTCGCGACCATGGTCGCGCTGCTGACGGCCGTCGCGGTGTACGCGTTCGGTTCGGCGCTGGCGGAGGTGCATCCGCTGCTCGCGATTCTGGTCAACCTCGTCGCGGTCGGCGGCGCCGCTCCGACAGCCTGGCGCTGGCGCCTGGCCCCCGTGACGCGCTGGGTGATCGGTGGGGGTGTGGCTGGTGTGTTGCTCGGCTGGCTGGTCCTGATCATCGGCGGCCTGTCGAGTTGACCGACCTCGGCGCGGTACCGCGATCTCTTATGAGTTCGGCAGGTTGGGGCCATGAGAGCGGGACGCGCAGCTTTCCTCGTCGGTCCGGCCAGATCTATGCGGCGTGGTGCCAAACCGAGATGGACCCGCTCACGAGACACGATCCTTGCCGCGCAGCCAGTCGAGCAGACCTCGTCTCGGTTTCGCGTCACCGTTCCGCTCTTCCAGCGGGATCCGCGCGGCGGGGTCGGGTGCCTGTCCCTTGGGGTACAGGGTGAATCCACATACCGCGATATCGCCTGCTACCAGGGCACCTTCGGGGGCTGCGGCGCGATAGTGGAACCCGAGCCATTCGTTATTGGCGGCGTCGGCGAAATCAGGCGGGTCGAAGGGGAGGGTCTGCGGATCGGGCAGTTCCCCGGCCCGCCATCGCACCGGATGATCACCGGCCCAATACGAACGTTCCCACACCAGCGGAAGGCCATCGTCTTCCAGAATGTTCACCCGCGTAGAGCTGAACGAGCGACGGAATTCGCCACGCTCCCAATGGGCGAACGCGCCCCAGCCGTGATGCGCGTCGAACGAGATCAGGTAGGTGTGCTCCGAGGCGAGCGGGCGAACCAGCAACTCGGGCAGCGCCGTCGGATGCGCCCGCGCTGCCTGTGCCGAGCACACCACCGTGACTCCCGGATAGCAGCCGATGTACACCTCATCGGCATCCGGTCCGGCGCAACCACCGAGCGTGCCGACCATGATCGGCATGACATCGCGGTCCGTGTGCAGCTGTTTCGCCAGTGCGAGCGCGGCTTCGGGATCCGGATCGTGGTTCGCGCGGAGTACCGCCAACGGATCCTGTGCGTCGACGTACCAGAGAGACGAAGCCTTGGACAGCATTTCCGGCACCTCCCGATGGTTGCACCAAACCAGCTCCGCGAACTTCGAGCACCCCACGGCGTCCTCTAGCAACTCCCACTGCCGTGAACCGCCCAACGTCGACTCACCAAGACGTCGACACTCCGAAAAATCTACCCGCACTACCGCGCCAACATCGCACCTTCCGCATTCGAACACGCCCGCAGCCCCCAAAATTCGCCCCGAACAAACCAGTTTGGCCGCGCAGAATCAAGATCAGGTGGATTCTATGGCGGCGTCGCCCGAGAAGCCGCCACCGTCATGCCCACTTGATCTTGGTCCGGTGAGGATTAGTCGGCTGCCGCTCTGGGCTGTGCCTCGAGATCCGGGTTGTGCTTGTAGACCTGGACCGTGCGAAACCGGAGGCCTCGAAAGCTGGGCGGGTATCCGAAGAGCTCAGCGAATCTCGAGACCTTCGGCGTTTGGGACTCGCGGCCAGCCCATGAGAACGCCATCGCTCGCGTAGCCTCGTCCCGCGCGAAACCCCAGCGCAGGACTGGAACTCAGTGCCCCGAGCTACGCACCCCGAGTAATACGTCCTCCCAGGACGGCATTGGTGCCTTCCCCCGCTTGTTCCGTGCCGTCTTCGCGGGCGCCTTCTTCGCCGCTTCCTCGGAAGCGGCGGGCTTTGCGGCAGACTTCGAGGCCTTGGGGGGCGCGGCGGGCGCGGGCGGGGCGGTGCCCGCACCAGCCGGTGCATCACCGGCGGCAGGAGCCGTACTCGTCCCGGCGGTCACCGCAGCGGAACCGCTCGCGGCCGGAATGGCATTCGTGCTCGTGGCGGCCGGGATCGCGGCCGCGGTACCACCGGTGGCGACCGGCGTACTGCTACCGCCGGCCGCGACGGAACGCTGCTCGTAGTACTCGTCCAATGTCGGCTGGGTCCGTGCCGCCGGACGCGCCGGTGCCGCCGCGGCCTCGCGCGCCGGACGCGCGTCGGCCGGACGGGTTTCCACCGGCCGGGTCTCTACCGGCGGTTCGGGCGCCGCGGCGGCCTCGATCTCCGCCTGCGGCGGCAGGATGGTGGCGAGTCCGCGCAGAGCACGGCCGAAGTCGGGATCGATCAGATCCGAGGCCGGATCGTCGAGCGGGGAAACCGAGCCGCCGTGCGCGTCCGGCTGGTAGCGCCAATGCGCGGCGATCTCGGAACGGCCGTTCTGCCATTGCAATTGCGCGACCCAGAAGCCTTTTTCGTCCTTCCAGGCATCCCACTCGGCGTTCTCGAGTGTGTGCCCGCGCTCGGTGAACGCGGCGGTGACGATATCGATCAGGGTTTCCACGGCCGGACCGTCGGCGCGTACCGGATGCGCCTTCTGCGCGAGTTCAGCGGCGCGGGCACGCTCCAGCAGAACCGGATAGGCGAATCGCTCGACGCGACTCAGCGGCATACCGGATTCTTCGGTGACCTGTTCAACGGATGCCCCGGCACGGATACGAGCTTGAATATCGCGGGGACGCATAGTTGCTTCCATCTCGATCTCAATCTGGCCGAATCGGGCAAGGTCTCCGCGTGCGGCGGCTCGAAGCTTGTCGTCGGCGGGCAGCCGGTACTTGGTGCCGGTCTCGGTGTCGATGCACACGATGTGCGTGGAGTCGGGCGTCACCCCGATCACTCGAAGTTCACGCACCGTTACCTCCTTATCGCGTCGGCTCGCGACACCGCCCACTTTCCGAAACAGTAGTGCACTACTGATGATCTCGAGGCAAGACACGCGGGGCGGAAATCTGCGAAAGACCCTCCGCGCCCCGCTAATCTGCTCTATTCGCGTTTTCGGCCGCGCGGGCGCGGCGTGTTCGCGGCCCCCTGGTGTCTCGCGGCCGAGCCGTCGAGACTCGCGCCTACGGCGCATGCGCTTCGACGACTCGGCCGCGAGACGGGCCGCGAACTCCTCGCTCGTAAGACTCGCTCCGTGCTGGTCGATAGTGCGGGTCTCTTACGTCGGATCGTATGTTCGCAGCCCGTAGAGCGGCGCTGTGGTGTGTTGAGCTGTTCGTTGTCAGCCGAGTTTTTCGACGACCCAGTCGATGCTACGCGTCAGCTGGGAAACATCCTCTGGGTCGATGGCGGGGAACATGCCGACGCGCAGTTGGTTGCGGCCGAGCTTGCGGTAGGGCTCGGTGTCCACGATTCCATTGGCGCGCAGCACCTTGGCGACGGCGGCCGCATCGACCGAGTCGGCGAAGTCGATGGTGCCGACGACCTGTGAGCGGTGCGCGGGATCGGCGACGTACGGGGTGGCGAAGGAGCTCGACTCGGCCCAGGAGTACAGCCGCGACGAGGAATCCAGCGTCCGCTTGACCGCCCAGTCCAGCCCGCCGTTGCCGTTGATCCATTCGATCTGGTCGGCGAACAGCAGCAGGGTGCCGAGCGCGGGGGTGTTGTAGGTCTGGTCCTTGGTGCTGTTGTCGATCGCGATCGGCAGCGAAAGGAAGTCCGGCGTCCAGCGACCCGAGGCCTTGATCTCCTCGACCCGGGCGAGCGCGGGCGGGCTCATCAGCGCGACCCACAGCCCACCATCGGATGCGAAGCACTTCTGCGGTGCGAAGTAGTACACATCGGCATCGGTGATGTTGACCGGCAGGCCGCCCGCGCCTGAGGTGGCGTCGATGGCGATGAGCGCGTTCTCCGAACCCGCCGGACGCTGCACCGGGATAGAGACACCGGTGGAGGTTTCGTTGTGCGCCCAGCCGATGAGGTCGGCCGAGGGGTCCGAAACCGGCTCGGGCGCACTGCCCGGCTCCGCCGAGACCACGATCGGATCGCCGATGAACGGGTTGCCCTTGGCCACCGCGGCGAACTTCGAACTGAACTCACCGTTGGTCAGGTGCAGCGAGCGCTCGCGGATCAGGCCGAAGGCGGCGGCATCCCAGAACGCCGTGGTGCCACCGTTGCCGAGCACTACTTCGTAGTCGTCGGGTAGTGCGAAAAGCTCGCGCAGCCCGCTGCGCACGCGCGCGACCACATCCTTGACCGGCTTCTGCCGGTGACTGGTTCCGAACACAGAGGCGCCGACGGATACCAGAGACTGCAACTGCTCCGGGCGCACCTTGGAGGGGCCACAGCCGAACCGTCCGTCGGCGGGCTTGAGATCGTCGGGAATAGTCGGGAACTCAGCGGTCATGGCCAACAGGGTAGACGGTGGTATTGCTGTGACACTGACCACACTCCGGCTAACGTAGTCGCCCATGGACCTTGCGTCGGCTAACTCGGGGTGGAGAGCGCGTAGCGGGGGGCCGCGGAACTTCGGACTGCGCGCGCCGCTTTCGGATTCGCAGCGGCGCGAATTGCTCATGCACGGCGCGATGGGCTCGGCGACCATCCTGGGTGTGCGGCCGCGACGCAGCGAACCCGGACACATTTTCTGGGTTCGAGTGCAGGTAGAAGGCGCGCTACCGTACGAGACCCGGGTACGGCAGCGGATGCGGCCGGACGACCTGGAGTGGATGCGGCCCGGTGACGTGGTCGGCTGCCGGGTCGATCCGGGCGATCGCGACCGTCTGGTGCTCTACGTGCCCGATATCGCCGAGACCGGCCGGGTGAGCATTTCGAAAATCCTCGCCGACGGCCGCCGCGCCGATGCCACCGTGCTCGCTGCCGCACCGGTCGCCGCCGACTACGCCGGTCGCGACGACCCGGTGCTGCGCCTGGATCTCGAACTGCGCGCTTGGGACGAGGCGAAACCGTGGCGTGTGCGCCTGATCCAACCGGTGCCGCTGGCCGCGATCGGCCTCGTCGATCTCGGCCAACACCTCGAGGTGGCCTTTTTCACCGTCGACCGCGGCGAATCCGTCGCGGTCGACTGGCTCGCCTCCCTGGACCAGGACTAGCGAGGCGGCGGCTCGATGCCCGAGCCGCCATTTCGCTAACTTTTGGCTTTCACCCTGGCCAGCGCATGTCCGGTCAGTGCGATGAGCGCCGTCTTGGCGGATTCACGATCCCTGGCGTCGATCATCATCACCGGAACATCCTCGGAGAGCGAGAGGGCATCGCGGATGGCCTCCTCCGGAAATTTGGGGGCACCTTCGAATTCGTTGACCGCGACCAGGAACGGTAGTCCGAGTTCTTCGAAATAGTCGACCGCGGCGAAACTTTCGTCCACTCGACGAGTGTCGACCAGCAGGATCGCGCCGATCGCGCCGAGGCTCAGGTCGTCCCACATAAACCAGAACCGGTGCTGGCCCGGGGTGCCGAACAGGTACAACACCAGATCGTCGTTCAGGGTGATCCGGCCGAAATCCATGGCCACCGTGGTGGTGGTCTTGTCCGGGACTGCCGAGGTGTCGTCTATCTCGGAGCTCAGATCGGTCATCAGTGCTTCGGTTTTCAGCGGAACGATATCCGAAACCGCGCCGACCAGCGTAGTTTTGCCGACCCCCATCTCGCCGGCTATCACGATTTTCGCCGAGACCGCGCGGGACGTGGTCTCGGGTGGTGCTTGTTCAGGTGCGGTCATCGAACATCCTCGGCTGCAAGGGGTTTCAACTTACCAGTGGCTCTTCCGTCACGTACCCCCCGCTGATACCGGTTCAATCCTGTGCGGATCGCTTCCGGGTCGCGGCGCGTGCTCGCCGCAGCTTCCGTTGCCGCCGACCCCGACTCGGCCCCACCCGGCACCAACTGATTCCCTGGATCTCGTTTCGGTAGCCCGGACGTTGTCCTTTCCGTGATCGTGGCATCGGCCGCCCGCTGTGCCGCGGACCAGCCCTCATCCGCCGCCGAATGCCAATTGGTCGAAACCGGTAGCTCCCCTGTGGTCGGATCAGCCAACCACGCCGACATCATGCCGGCGAAAATCGGCGTCGCCGCCCCCTCGGTGGGCTGCGCGGGTCCCTCGGATGTGGATTCCGCCGAATCCCCCTCCTCGGATAGGAAGAACGAGGTCGTCTTGGCCACCCGCTCCTGCGGCCCGGTCGGGGGACCCGAATCGGCCACGCTAGCGGACGGCGTCGGCGCCGCGGTTGTGCGCGCAGGCTTCGCGGCGGCCCCGCCCGCTTTGCGACGTCCTTTGCGATTTACTCCCGGAACCCGTTTCGGGAGACCATAACTGGTAATCACCGGCGGCGCCGCCGGAGCATCGACATCCGGTTCGGCAGGCTTGGGCGCCGCCGGCGGCGGTGCACCGATCCGACGTGCCGCAGACTCGGACTTCGGTGCGACCGCCTTGGCTGCGGGCTCGGCGTCCGCCGCCTCGGCCGTCGCCTTGGTAAGACCTCTGCCCGCCTCGGCCGTCGCCTTGGTACCGAGGGTGTCCCGATGTACCGGAATCACCGGCTTCAGCGTCGACGGATCCTTCGAATCCTGCGACGGCACCTCGATCAGTGCGGGCGGAATGTGCAGGCTCGCGGTGATTCCCGGACTGAGCGCCCGATCGTGGGTCCGGCGCAACCGAACCGTTATGCCGTGCCGCTCTGCGAGCTTGCCGACCACGAACATGCCCATCTGCCGCGTCGTCGCGACGGTGACCGCGGCCGGTGTCGCCAACCGCTGGTTGATCTCGTTCAGTTCGTTGGCCACCATGCCGATGCCCTCATCGACGACCTCGATGAGCAGGCCGCCCTCGGAGGTTCGGCTGTAGGCGAAGGTGACATCGCTATCGGGCGGTGAGGCGCGCAGCGCGTTCTCCAGCATTTCCGCGATCAGATGCACCACATCGGTGGCCGCGATGCCCGCGACCCAACCATCGGGTGTGGCACCGGATTTGACGCGCTGATAGTCCTCGACCTCGGAGACGGCGGCACGCAGAATATCGCGCACCTCGACCGGCCCGGACCGATCGTGCCGTGACCGCGTTCCGGCCAGCACCAGCAGATTGGCGCTATTGCGCCGCATACGCGCGGCCAGGTGGTCGAGCCGGAAGAGATGGCCGAGCCGCTCGGGATCCTTCTCCTCGAATTCCAGCGCCTCGATCATGCTGAGCTGGCGATCCACCAGCGTCTGGCTGCGCCGTGCCATGGTCTCGAACATGTCGTTGACCTGATCGCGCAGGAGTTGCTGCTGTGCGGCGAGTTTGAGTGCCTGGGTGTGCAAACCATCTACGGTGCGGGCGATTTCGCCGATTTCCTCACCGGTGTGCACCGGCACCGGTTTCACCTCGATGTCCTCGAGTTGGGCGCCGCGCATGATCCGTTCGACCTCGCTCGGGAGGTCCTTATCGGCAAGTTCGCTGGCACCCGCCCGCAGCCTGCGTAGCGGCTGCAGCAGCGAGTGCGCGACCCACAGCGCGAGTGCGAGCGCCGCGATCACGGTCCCGAGCACGACCAGGGAGGCCTGCACGGCCGCGGATCGGGCCTCGGCGACCTTGTTGTCGACATCGTGGATGACGCCCTGCACGATCTGGCGCGTCAATCCGGTGAAGACATCGCGGGATTCGATGGCCAGCCGCCGCAACTCCACCAGGTCGACGATGTGCGTGCGCATCGCGACATCGATCATGTCCTTGAGCACGGCGTTATTCGGCTTCAACACCCGATCGAGTTCGGGCTTGGCGGCGGGCATTACCCGTTCGATCGCATCGCCCATGGCCAGGATGCGCCCCTGCGCGGTATGAAAACTCTCGGCCTGCGACGGCTGTTGGATCGCCGATATGGCTGCCATCAGCCAGTTGAAGCCCTCGACCTTGCCGGCCAGCACATCGGAGAGCTGCGCCTTAGCGGCAACGACCGAGCCGACGCCGATCGGGGTGAGCAATTTGTCCACGGTGCCGATGGCATCGGCGACGATCGCGTTGTTGAGTTCGATGGCCTTCACCGGATCGCCGCCGCCCTTACCGCCGGAGCGGATGACCTCGCTGGTCGCGGTCATCTGCTTCAGCGCCCTGGCGACCGCCGCGTCGATGCCCTTGCGTCCGGCGCGCACCGTGGCTTCGGTAATAGCCGTTGACAATTCGACCAGGTCCTGGTCGGTGGTGGTGCCGTAGACCTGCCCACCGGCGACGGTCGAGGCCGCCGATTCGAGTGCGGTGATCGCCGGAATATCAGAGATGCGATCGGCCGCACTGTCGTATTCGGAGTAATCGCGGAAGAACACCGTCAGGCGCAGACCACCGAGCAAAATGGCCGCGGCCAGCGGAAGAGCAACGGCCGCGCCGACTTTCCAGCGGACTCGCCATTGCTCGAGATTCCGCCATCGAGTGTGCGCGAAGATTCCCTGCGCCACCCTACATACCGCCTTCCGCTCGGATCTGGCCGATCCGGTCACCTCGCGTTGGCGAAATGCCCGGTGCACGGCCGTAATCCGTCTCACCTTTGTTTTTTCGAGCGACCGGCAGGCGGTCGGCTGACGTCGGGACACCGGTCAGCATCGGTACCATACTGGCTCGCCGCCGAGGGTTGCGCGTTATTGGCGCGATCGCGGGGGCGTGCACTCCATACCGTAATAACTGCACCCCGCGATTCACCGGCACGATGGTGCGCCGAGTCCCACTACGGGCGGCAAGGGTGCTCAGAGATGGACAAAGGTGAACCCCGCAGATCGCAGCGCGGGCAGCGCCGCGGTCATCCCGGCGGCCGTTCCGGAATTCGGCCGGTGCATATGCGCCAGCGAGATCGCACCGGGCGCGGCGGCTTTCATCGCATTCTGCACCTGTGCCGCGGTCGCGGTGGCGCCGTAGTCGGCATTGATGCTGAAGCCGACCGGCCGCTCACCCAATTCGTTGACGATCGCGACCGCGACATCGTCATAGTGCGCGGTGCCCGCGCGGAAAAACCGCGGCGGTTTGCCGAGTAGCGTGGTGAGCCGCTCGTGATTGGCCCAGACCTCATCGACGGCCTCCTGCGGCGAGCCGGTGCCCGGGATTTCGTAGGCGGCCCGGCCGGTCACCGAGAGCGGCTTATGTGCCACGCCGTGATTGGCCAGCTCGAACAGCGGATTGGCGGCCAATTGCGCGGCGCGACCGGGATTCGCATCGATCCACCGTTTGTTGAGAAACAGCGTGGCCTGAATCTGCTGGGAGATCAGCAGATTCAGTAATGTCTCATCGATATCGTTATTGCCGGGCCCGCCGCACGCGTCGAAGGTAACCGCCATCTGTTTGCCGGTCGCCGCGAAAGTGCTGGTAATGCCGTCCATCGCCATGCCCCACCTGGTCGGCTGCGCACCCGCGTGTCGAGCGGCCACCGCCGCGGGGGAGGTGGCGGCGGGCGTCTGCTGTACCGGGGATCTCGGAATGGCCTGCACGTCAACGGCGTTCGCGGCGGTGGTCGTTCTCGATTGCGCGCCAGTCGTATTGCCCTTATCGGTACTGCAACCAGCGACGAAAGCCGCAGCCGCGGCACCGAATCCGATCAGCCGCCGCCGCGACACATTCCTATCCAGCATTCCCCGTTAACTCTCTCTCACAGCTTCCCCCGGGATGCTACCTGTGTTGTTGGCGGCGCGGGCGCCGCGTGTTCGCGGGCTCTGTTTAATGGCCGCGGCTTCGCCGCGGCGTGTTCGCGGCCCCCTGGTGTCTCGCGTCCGAGCCGTCGAGACTCGCGACT